>NZ_JARBDB010000003.1:0-1830 GCF_036577605.1 Paenibacillus sp. GYB004 | reverse complement strand
AAAGGAGCCATTCCTGTAATGAAGTAATTTGAGCTTTGAACGAAGAAAGCGCCTCTAGTATACTGGGAAACGTTCCGGCAAGAACAATCCCACTATGAAAAGAGGCACTCACTCATGAAGCATAAGTTAAAGCAGAAACAAAATCAACGGATTACAAGAATTACCGACAAAACGTTGGTGATTGGCGCGGATATCGCGAAGAATCTCCACGTTGCACGAGCCGTAGATTTTCGAGGAATCGAGCTTGGTAGTGAGTGCGAGTTTCAGAACGAAGGGCCAGGATTAACCAAGCTTACCGAGTGGATGAAGGAACTCAGCCGAACCCACGAGAAGACGGATATCATCTTCGGCATAGAGCCCACCGGACACTTCTGGTTCGCGTTGGCAGCATATTTGAAAGAGCAAGGGATCCAAGTGGTTCTGGTGAATCCTCATCACGTGAACAAGAGCAAGGAGCTTGAAGACAATTCACAGACCAAAAGCGATTACAAGGATGCGAAAGTAATCGCAAACCTGGTTCGGGATGGGAAGTATTCAGAGTCGAATTTGCCAACGAAGGAATTTGCGGACTTGCGTATTCTTATGAATTTTCGCGAGAAGATCATGATGAATTTGAATCAAGTCAAGGCTAGAATTCACGGCTGGTTTGACCGCTATTTCCCCGAATATCCACAGGTATTCAAGGACTGGGAAGGCAAAGCCTCGCTGATGAGCATGCGCGCATTTCCGACTCCTGAGGAGATCGTCTCTACAGGCGCCAGAGGCGTTCTCACACATTGGAAGACGGAAATAAAGCGCGGAGTAGGCATCAAGAGGGCTGAGCAGCTCTACGCGGCAGCAACGGTCTCGATTGGGCTTACACAAGGGCTTACAGCAGCCAGAATTGAACTTGCAGCGCTACTAGCGCAATACGATCTGTTCAGCAGCCAAGAAGAAACAATCATGGCGGAAGTCTTGCAAATCCTGGAGAAGATTCCGGGGACGAATGAGATGCTGACGATCCCAGGGATTGGCGTTCTGACCGTAGCCGGATTTTTGGCGGAGGTCGGTGATTTGAACAAGTACGAACACGCACAACAACTCGTACGCCTTGCAGGATTGAATCTAACCGAGAACAGCTCCGGCAAGCGCAAGGGGCTAACCGGAATCAGCAAACGCGGGCGATCTCGTCTGAGGGCGATCCTGTTCAGGGCTGTAATGCCTTTGGTGGCAAAAAATCCAGAATTCCAAGCGTTGCATCGCTATTTCACCACACGAAGTCAAAATCCGCTAAAGAAGAAACAATCGCTAATCGCGCTCTGTGGAAAACTGCTCCGCGTCCTGCATACGCTGGGCACAAAACAAAAAGAGTATAACGCAAACGATGTATTGGGGCCGGTACGCCAAGCCCAGCTACAACGAAGTGCTGCATAAATCGCTTTAAGCTCAACAGTTAGCAACATCTGTACGTCTCGCTTATTCGCATGTGTACAACCCAATGACAATAGAAGCACCGGAGAAGCCGAAAGACACACACCATAAGGGCTGCGACCCTGTAAAGGAGCAAGAATCGGCCTCCACCCCTTGTGAGGTAGAACGATGGAATGTAAGGGCATCGACCCTGTGTGACATGGGAGGGTAAACCCCGAGGGCGGAAGTGGAGATCCACTGTGCGATCATACCTTTTTATCCACAGTCTGGAAACTGATGAACGCAGGCTCTATTCCCGCCACAGCCCATGCAGAAATATTTACATCTCTTTCAATCTTCCTCCAGCGGACATAGGTTGTCAAAGTTGAAAAACTAAGAATGAGCGAGAAAACAGGAGAAAACATTACTTTATAGTGGGAG